>NZ_JAIXMK010000010.1:0-45364 GCF_020328095.1 Streptomyces sichuanensis | reverse complement strand
GCCCCCGGAGCCGGCACGGCGCCCGCGCGGGGCGGCGGCCCGCCTGCTGCGCAGGGCAGGGCGCCCCGCAGCCGCCACCGAACCGGGCACGGCTGCCGCCGCCGAGGTCACGGGCCTGGCCGTGCGGCACGGGCGCGTCGACGCACTGCGCGAGGTCGGACTGTCCGTACGGGCCGGGGAGACCGTCGCCCTCATGGGCCGCAACGGCGCCGGCAAGTCCACGCTGCTGCGCACGCTCGTCGGCATGCACGAGCCCTCGCGCGGCACGGTCCGCGTGGGCGGCGCCGTACCGCACCGGACGGGCCCCCGCGAGCTGCTGCGCCACGTCGGCCTCGTCCCGCAGGAGCCGCGCGACCTGCTGTGCGCGGACACGGTCGCCGCCGAGTGCGCGGCGGCCGACCAGGACGCGGGCGCCGGGCCCGGCACGTGCCGGGCCCTGGTGGCCGGGCTGCTGCCGGACGTGGGCGACGCCACGCACCCGCGCGACCTGTCCGAGGGCCAGCGCCTGGCCCTGGCACTGGCGGTGGTGCTGGCGGCACGGCCGCCGCTGATCCTCCTCGACGAGCCGACGCGCGGCCTGGACTACGCGGCCAAGGCCCGCCTGGTGGAGATCCTGCGCGGCCTGGCCGGCGAGGGTCACGCCATCGTGCTGGCCACGCACGACGTGGAACTGGCGGCCGAGCTCGCGCACCGCGTGGTGATCCTCGCGGAGGGCGAGGTCGTGGCCGACGGCCCGACGGCCGAGGTCGTGGTCTCGTCCCCGGCCTTCTCCCCGCAGGTGGCGAAGGTCCTGGCGCCACTGCCGTGGCTCACGGTGCCCCAGGTCCGCTCGGCACTGGGGGAGACGTCGTGACGGACGCCCACGGCGAGGCCCAGCCGACCGCGGGGCCCGGCGGCCTCCCGGTTCCCCCGCCCCGGAACCCGCAGGCCGGCCACGCCGGCCCCCGCGACCGGCAGGTGCGGGCCGTCCGGCTCGGGCCCCGGGCCGTCGTCGCGCTCGTGCTCGTCTCCCTCGTCGGCGTCGCCGCCTTCGGCTGGCCGTTGCTCGCCTCCCCCGGCTCCGGGCTCGCGCACTCGCAGGACGCTCCGTGGCTGTTCGCGGCGCTGCTCCCGCTCCTGCTCGCCGTCGTCGTCGCGACGATCGCCGACGGCGGGCTGGACGCCAAGGCCATCGCCATGCTCGGCGTGCTCGCCGCCGCCGGGGCCGCGCTGCGGCCGCTCGGGGCGGGGACGGCCGGCATCGAGCCCATGTTCTTCCTGATGGTGCTGTCCGGACGCGTCCTCGGCCCCGGCTTCGGGTTCGTCCTCGGCTCCGTGTCGATGTTCGCGTCCGCCCTGCTCACCGGCGGGGTGGGGCCGTGGATGCCGTTCCAGATGCTGGCCATGGGCTGGGTGGCCATGGGCGCGGGCCTGCTCCCCGGGCCCGACCGGCTGCGCGGGCGGCGCGAGCTCGGGATGCTCGCGGCGTACGGGTCCGTGGCCTCCGTCGCCTACGGCACGGTCATGAACCTCCAGGGCTGGCCCTACATCGGCTCCCTCGTCTCCGGCGTCGCCTTCGTGCCCGGTGACCCCGTCGCCGAGAACCTCGCCCGCTTCGTCGCGTACTGCCTCGCCACGTCCCTGGGCTGGGACCTGCCCCGGGCCCTGGTGACGGTCCTGGCCACCCTCACCCTGGGGCCCACCGTCCTCAAGGCCCTGCGCCGGGCCACCCGCCGCGCCGCCTTCGACGCGCCGGTCGCCTTCGAGGAGGCCCGGCCCGCCCACCCGCGTGACCGGGGCCACTCCACGCCCTCCCCGTAAGGGGCCGGACGCCCTGCGCCCCTGACGCCTCCGGTGAGGCGGGGCACATGAGGCCCGTCACATACGAAGCCACGCCGTACCGTGCGCACCCCTGCGCCCCGGATGCCGGCCCGCCGGTTCGGCCGTTCTGCGAAGGTCCTTCGTGCACAGGGGGCTTTGCCAGACCCCCGGGGCTTCGGTCAGGTTGGTTGAGCCGCCAGGGAGCACGACGCTCCGGGCGGCACGCCTTTGCCCCCGACGGAAGGACCTTCCGCCGTGACGTTCTCGACCATCACCCGCTTCGCCTCCCGCAAGCTCGTCGCCGCCGCCGGCGCCGCCCTGGCCCTGGGCACCGCAGGTGCCGTCCTGACCGCCGTTCCGGCGCAGGCCGCCGCGGCCCCCTCGACGAGCGCCACGCAGGAGATCGCGCGGAAGATGATCTCGAACGAGGCCCAGTTCCAGTGCTTCAGCAAGATCGTCGAGCACGAGAGCGGCTGGAAGCACACCGCCACCAACGCCTCCAGCGGTGCGTACGGCCTGGTCCAGGCGCTGCCCGGCTCCAAGATGGCCTCCGCCGGTGCCGACTGGAAGACCAACCCCGCCACCCAGATCAAGTGGGGCATGGACTACATGAAGGACCGCTACGGCAGCCCCTGCGGCGCCTGGAACTTCTGGCAGGCCCACAACTGGTACTGATCGAACCGATCGGACCTCATGACGTGCCGCTGCGGCCGGCATCCCGTACGGGATGCCGGCCGCAGTGCGTCACGCCCCCACACGCCCCGCGGCCTCACAGCCGCTGAATGATCGTCCCCGTCGCCTGCGCACCACCCGCACACATCGTGATCAGCGCGAACTCCCCGTCCCGCCGTTCCAGCTCGTACAGCGCGCTCGTGATCAGCCGCGCACCCGTGGCGCCGACCGGGTGGCCGAGGGCGATCGCTCCGCCGTTGACGTTGACCTTCTCCAGGTCCTGCTCGAAGACGTGCGCCCACGAGAGCACCACCGAGGCGAAGGCTTCGTTGACCTCCACCAGGTCGATGTCGCGCAAGGACATCCCCGCCCGCCCCAGCACGGCGCGCGTGGCGTCGATGGGCCCGTCCAGGTGGAAGTGCGGGTCGGCTCCGACGAGCGCCTGGGCGACGATCCGGGCGCGGGGGCGCAGCCGCAGGGCCCGGGCCATGCGCTTGGAGGCCCACATCAGTGCCGCGGCGCCGTCGGAGATCTGCGAGGAGTTGCCGGCGGTGTGGACGGCGGTGGGCATGACGGGTTTGAGTCCGGCCAGCGCCTCGGGGTTCGTGTCGCGCAGCCCTTCGTCGCGGTCGACCAGGCGCCACATGCCCTGCCCGGCGAGCTGTTCCTCCTCCGTGGTGGGCACCTGCACGGCGAAGGTCTCCCGCTTGAAACGTTCCTCCGCCCAGGCCCGGGCCGCCCGCTGCTGGGAGAGCAGGCCGAGGGCGTCGACCCGCTCGCGGGTCAGGCCGCGTCGGCGGGCGATGCGCTCGGCGGCCTCGAACTGGTTGGGCAGATCGACGTTCCACTCGTCGGGGAAGGGCTTGCCGGGGCCGTGCTTGGAGCCGCTGCCGAGGGGGACGCGGGACATGGCCTCGACCCCGCAGCCGATGCCCACGTCGATGACGCCGGTCGCGATCATGTTGGCGACGAGGTGGTTGGCCTGCTGGGACGAGCCGCACTGGCAGTCCACGGTGGTGGCCGCCGTCTCGTACGGCAGGCCCATCGCGAGCCAGGCGGTGCGGGCCGGGTTCATCGACTGCTCGCCGGCGTGGGTGACGGTGCCGCCGACGATCTGCTCGACGCAGTCGGGCTGGATGCCGGTGCGCGCGAGCACCTCCCGGTAGGTCTCGCCGAGCAGGTAGGCGGGGTGCAGATTGGCGAGCGCGCCTCCGCGCTTGCCGATGGGGGTGCGTACGGCTTCGACGATGACGGGCTCCGCGGCCATGACCAACTCGTCCTCTCCTCGCGTCCGCGGGGCGTCCCGGCGCCCCCGGCAGAAGTGGTACGTGTTCCCGTTTCCCGCCCGCAGTCTCGCGAGCGTTACCCCCGGTACACAAGGGTCGCGCACGGCCCGCCTCCGCAACAGATGGCGTCGTTTCCCTTGCCGGTGCACGGGCTCGTCACTACCGTCGGCCGACAGCTTTCTGATGCACCGTCAGAAGTGGAGTGGTGGCCATGTCGTCCTGTCCCGCGCTGCCCGACGGCTTCGACCTCACCGACCCGGACCTCTACCGCTACCGCGTCCCGCTCCCGGAATTCGCCCGGCTGCGACGCAGCGCACCGGTGGCGTGGATACCCCAGCCGCACGGCCTCGCGGGCTTCGACGACGACGGCTACTGGGCCGTCACGCGCCACGCGGACGTCCGGGAGGTCTCCACCCGCCCGGACGTCTTCTCCTCGGCCCTCAACACCTCGGTCATCCGCTTCCACCCGAGCATCAAGCGCGAACAGATCGACGCCCAGCGGCTGATGATGCTCAACATGGACCCGCCGGAGCACACCCGGGTCCGCCGGATCGTCCAGCGCGGCTTCACCCCGCGCGCCGTCCGCGCCCTCGGCACGGCCCTGCGCGAGCGGGCGGGCGCCATCGTGACGGCGGCGCGCGAGCACGGCAGCGGCGACTTCGTCACCGACATCGCCTGCGAGCTGCCGCTGCAGGCCATCGCCGAGCTCATCGGCATCCCCCAGGAGGACCGCGCGCGGATCTTCGACTGGTCCAACAAGATGATCTCCTACGACGACCCGGAACTGGCCGTCACCGAGGAGACCGGCACGCTCTCCGCGGCGGAGCTCATCGGCTACGCCATGAACCTGGCCGCCGACCGCACCCGGCACCCCGCCCGGCATCCGGCCAAGGACATCGTCAGCCGGCTGGTTGCCGCCGAGGACGAGGGCAATCTCGGCTCCGACGAGTTCGGCTTCTTCGTGCTGATGCTGGCCGTCGCCGGCAACGAGACCACCCGCAACGCCATCAGCCACGGCATGCACGCCTTCCTCACCCACCCCGAACAGTGGGAGCTCTACCGCAGCGAACGCCCGGCCACCACGGCGGAGGAGATCGTCCGGTGGGCGACCCCCGTCGTCTCCTTCCAGCGCACGGCCACCCGGGACACCGAGCTGGGCGGCGTCGGCATCGCGGCGGGGCGGCGCGTCGGCCTCTTCTACGCGTCCGCCAACCACGACCCCGAGGTCTTCGACGCCCCCGAGGTCTTCGACATCACCCGCGACCCCAACCCCCACCTCGGCTTCGGGGGCGGCGGGCCGCACTTCTGCCTGGGCAAGTCCCTCGCGGTCCTGGAGATCGACCTCATCTTCGGCGCCATCGCCGACACCGCCCCCGGAATCCGGCTCGCCGGGCAGCCGCGACGGCTGCGCTCGGCCTGGCTGAACGGGATCAAGGAGCTGCGGGTCAGCTACGCGTAAGGGCGCATTCCCTGCCCTCCAACTCCCTTTCCGGCCAAGGGAGTCCATCGAACATCCGGTCCATACCTGAACCCTTGTCAGGTTCAACCGGCGGACTTACTCTCGGGTACACCTTCGGGACGGCGCACATATGCGCTACGTCGCGCACCGCAGTGCCCGCTCCCTCGTGTACTCCACCCTCCGAGGGGACATCCACATGAAGGAAGCTCAGGGAAGACAGGTGGCGGGTCGCGTCAGGTGGCGCAGGTTCGCCGTCGTGGCCGTGCCGGGCTTCGCCGCCACCGCCGCGCTGGCCGTCGCGCTCGCCGACGGGGCGCTGGCCGCCTCGTTCGCCGTGTCCGGCCAGGAGTTCAAGGTCGGGGCGTCGAGCCTGACGGGCACCGGGTTCGCCCAGTACGGCGGCATCGACAAGAACGCGCGCGGCAAACTGCTGCCCGTCGCCGTCACCGCCGTCAAGAACGCCGAGATCCGCGACCTGTGCCAGTCCGTGGTCACCACCCTGCCGGTGATCGGCGACATCTCGCTCAAGCTGTACGCCGGTCAGGGCGCGAAGGTCGTCGAGGCGACCGACCTCTTCATCGACGCCACCCAGATGTCCGGCGACGCCGAGTTCGAGAACATCGAGATCGGCCGGGACGCCTCGACCCTCAACAAGGGGCCGGCCTCCGCGCAGGGCCTGCAGGACGGTTTCGGGCAGCAGGCCAAGTCCATCAAGATGACGGGCCTGCGCCAGACGGCGTGGGCGACCAACGCCGGGAAGTTCAAGCTCTCCGGGCTCAACATGAACATCAAGCTCGGCAAGGATGAGTGCTTCTGACGTGCCGGGCGGCGGCGCCGAGGCCGCCCGCCCCGCACCCTCCCGGCGCCGGCCGCGCGCCGCATGGCGGCGGTGGCGCAGGAGCCGCCCCTTCTGGGGCGGCCTGGCCGCCGTCGTCGCGGGCGCCGAGATCTGCGCCATCCCGCTGGCGCCACTGAAGATCATGCTGGAACAGGGCATCGCGGGGATCCCCGGCGTCCTCATGGGCCTGGTCATGATCGTGATGGGGTTGTCCGCGTGGTTCGCCCCGCAGTACCGGGGCCTGGCCGGCGTCCTCACCGTGCTCGTGGCGACGGCCACGCTCGTCATGTCCAACCTCGGCGGCTTCCTCTTCGGGACCGTCGTCGGCGTCATCGGCGGCGGCATGATCTTCGCCTGGACCCCACTGGAACCGGCATCGGAGCCGTCCGGGACCCCGCTCCCCGGCCCCCGGACGGACACACACCGGACGCGGACGTACCCGGCACAGACACATCCGGCACAGACACAGCCACAGACGCAGGCAGAGGCACCGGCACCACCACGCCATCTCCCACCCAAGGAGTCACCGTGACCTCCCACACCCCCGCCCCCCGTCCCCGCCGTGCCCTGCTGGCCGCAGGCGCGGGCCTGGCCGTCACCGCCGCGCTGACCCTGAGCGGCACGGGCACCGCCTCGGCCCACGTCACGGACGCGGCGTCCACCACGGTCCGGCCGGCGGGACACTCCTTCACGGCCTCCCTCAACGGCGAGGCGTCCTTCAAGGCCGGCTCCGTCACCGCGAGCTGTGCGGCCTCCAGCTCGGAGCCCTCGGCCGGCAGCGGCAACAACAAGGTCCCCGACGCGCCGGGCAACTCCAACGCCTCGGGCCCCGTGGCCAGCGGCATCAACGCGCCCACCTACTCCGACTGCTCCTCCAGCCTGCCGGTGGAGATCAACGTCACCACCTCGGGCACGTGGACCGTCTCCATGCAGAACGGATCGCCGATCACGGCGTCGCTCACGATCCCCACCGGGGGCTTCGTGCTCAAGAGCAGCGGCCTGGCCAACTGCACCATCACCGCGGCTCCCGACGGGCCCGTGACGTTCCCGGCCACCTTCACCAACGGCTCCGGCGGCACCCCCTCGCGGATCACCGTCGCCGACGCCGAGGTCGCGGTGAAGGTCACGGGCGGTTTCGGGTGCCCGACCGCCTCCACGACCTCGGTGTTCAACGCGGTCTACGACGTCAAGGACGTCACCGACCCGGCGTCGCTGATCACGGTCGGTGACTGACCGCCGCACCGCCCGTCCGGGCCCGGACGGGCCGGATCAGCCTCCGGCCCGTACCGGCTCGGGCTTGAGCGCGTCGCTCTCGCCCCGCGCCCCCGGGATCACCGCCAGGGCCACCCGGCCGGGGCCGGTCAGCGCGTACTGGATGGCGAAGCCGGAGGCGACGACGAGCGCGCCGCCGGCCGCGTCCAGCACGTAGTGGTTGGCCGTGCCGACGATGACCGAGAAGGTCAGCAGCGGGTACAGCATGCCCAGCCACTTCATCCACCGCTTCGGCGCCACCGTCGCGATCACCACGCCGCACCACAGCGACCAGCCGATGTGCAGCGAGGGCATCGCCGCGTACTGGTTGGACAGCTCCGTCAGCGCCCCGAAGTCGGGGTGGGACAGGTCCTGCGGCCCGTTGGCGGTGTCGATGTAGCCGCGGCCCGGCATCAGCCGCGGCGGTGCCAGCGGGTAGAGCCAGAAGCCGACGAGTGCCATCAGCGTCGCGAAGCCCAGCGCCGTGCGCGCCCAGCGGTACGTCGCCGGGCGGCGCAGGTACAGGTAGCCCAGCAGGGACAGCGGCACCAGGAAGTGGAAGGTGCCGTAGTAGTAGTTCATGCTGTCCTTGAGCCAGCCGACGCCCGCCACGAAGTGGTTGAAGCCGCGCTCGACGTCCAGGTGCAGGAACTCCTCGATGCCGATGATCTGACGGCCGTGGGACTCCGCGAGACTGCGCGAGTCCGGGGCCTGGCCGCGGATGTACGAGTAGACCCAGTAGCCGACCCGTATCAGCATCAGCTCCAGCAGCAGGTTCGGGCGGTTCATCGCGCGCTTGAAGAAGCCCAGGAGCGGCACCCAGGCGAAGCGGCCGCGCTGCGGCTCGGCCACCGGGGTGGGCTCGGGCGCGTCCCACGACGCGGAGGAGCGGGAGAGGAAGGGCACCGCGCAGGCCGCGGCCAGGGCGGCCAGCAGCGGCGCGTGCTCCCCGACGGGGGCGAGGACGGGGTTGACCGGCATGAGGACCGTGCTGGTGAGCGTCATGACGAGCACGACGAGCACGGGCCACACGAACCGGTCGGCGCGGCGCCGGCCCACCCGCCCGACGACGGCGAGGAGGATCCACAGCTGCTGGTGCTGCCAGGCGGTGGGCGAGACGGCGACGGCGACGCAGCCGGTGATGGCCGTGGCGAGCAGCGGCTGCCCGTCCCGGGCGTAGCGCACGGCGCGGCGCAGGCCGAGCACGGTGACGGCGATCGCCAGCGGTGCGTACAGCGCGAGCTCGACGGGGCCGTGCAGGCCGATGCGCAGCAGCAGGCCGTGCAGGGACTGGTTGGCGAGGCCGTCGGGCTTCTCGCCGAGGCCGGCCCCGGCGATGTGGTGCACCCAGTACGTCCACGAGTCGTCCGGCATCGTCACCCATGCCAGTGCCGTGCAGGTCGCGAAGGTGACGCCGGTGGTCGCGGCGGCGCGGCGGCGGCCGGTGAGCCAGAGCAGCGGGGTGAAGAGGAGCACGGCGGGCTGGAGGGCCGCCGCGACGCCGACGAGGACGCCGCTCGCCCGGCCGGAGCCCTGGACGACGCGGGGCAGGCAGCACCCCAGGAGCACCAGCAGCACGGGGATGATGCTGGTCTGCCCGAGGATGAAGGTGTTGCGGACCGGGAGGGAGGTCACGGTCAGGATGACCGCGGCGGGTGCGGCGAGCAGGGCGGTGCGGCGACTGACGGGGCCGCCGTCCGCGCGGCCGGGCAGGGCGCGGGCGGCGACGAGGGCGACGGCGACGACGAGCAGCAGGGTGCCGAGGGTCCAGACGATGCCGAGGCTCTGCTCGGCGGCCTTGGTGAGGGGTTTCAGGACGAGCCCGGAGAAGGGTGTTCCGGTGAACCGGTCGGTCTCGTAGAGGGATCCGCCGACGTGCAGGACGCCGTTCTCGCCGATCCACGTCTCCAGGTCGGTGAACCGGCGCTCCGGAGGCAGCCGGAGCACCGCCGCCGCCTGACGCACCGCCAGCAGTGCGGCGACGATCCACAGGGCTCCCAGGGCCATGCCGGTCCGCGAGCCCGCCCTGGGCGGACTTCCCAGCCCGCCGCGCTCTGCATCCGCCACGCTTCGCCGCTCCTCCAGTCGCCCGGCACGGTCAGCCTCGTAGGGCTGTTTGAGACCTTACTGAGTCCTGCGGAACAGACGCAGGTCACCCCCACATCACCTGACAACCTCCCACAGGTGGCCTGATTCCAACGCCCGAAGGGCCATTAGGGTGCGGTTCATGAGCAGTGGCAGCAGTGAACAGCGGTCCCCGGCCCTGAGGGCCGACGCCCGGCGCAACCGGGAGGCCCTCGTCGCGGCGGCCCGGGAACTCTTCGCCGAGCAGGGCCTGGAGGTGCCCTTCGACGAGATCGCCCGCCGCGCGGGCGTGGGCAACGCCACCCTCTACCGGCGCTTCCCCACGCGCGAGGCGCTGATCGAGGCGGTCTTCGGCGAGTCCCTCGGCCGCAGCCTGGCCGCGGGCGAGCAGGCCCGGCGGGGCGAGGACGCCTTCGCGTCGCTCGTTGCCTATATGGAACGCATCTTCGAAGGGCTGGCCGCCGACCGCGGCGCGATCGAACTGATGACGACCGCGATCCCGGCGGGCCCGACCCTGGCCGAACTGCGCGAGCACAACCACGAGACGGTCGGCCTGCTCGTCCGCCGCGCCCAGGAACAGGGCACGATGCGCCCCGAAGTGGTGACGGAGGACCTCCTGTTCGCCCTGGCCGCCCTGGGCCGCTACGTCCCCGCCGCCGCCACGGCGGCCCCCGGCTCCTGGCGCCGCTACCTCGCGCTCCTCTTCGACGGTTTCCGCCCCCAGGTCTCCGGCCCCCTCCCGGCCCCGCCCCTGACGCTGGACCAGCTCAACACCACCCTGACGGACGCGGGCCGGCCCCGCTGACCGCTTCCGCCCTCCCCTCGCCGGATCTCCGGCGCGCGTGCGGCAGGATGGGGCCATGAGTGTTGTCAAGATCAACGTCCTGACCGTCCCGGCCGAGCAGCGCGAGGTCCTCGAACAGCGCTTCGCCTCCCGCGCCGGCTCCGTGGAGAACTCCGACGGCTTCGAGTGGTTCGAACTCCTCCGTCCGGTGGAGGGCACCGACCAGTACCTCGTCTACACCCGCTGGCGCAGCGAGGAGGACTTCACGGCCTGGATGGAGGGCCCGATGAAGGCCGCCCACCAGGGCGGCGGCGAGGGCGCTCCGAAGCAGCGGCCGGCGGCGTCCGGGTCGACGCTGTGGTCCTTCGAGGTCGTCCAGCAGGCGGCGCCGAAAAAGAGCTGAGTCCCCGACAGGTCGCGTGCGACGATCCGGGCCATGACCGACGCCCTCGCTTCCTGGACCATCACCCCGCAGCCGGTCGGCTCCGCCGAGTCGGCCGCGCTGCTGCGGGAGTACCTCACCGACGTGGCCGACCGCTGGTACCTGCTGCACCACGGGCGGCGGTGCACGCCGGAGGAGATCGAGCGCCATCTGGCCGAGGACCCCAGCGACGACCTCGCTCCCCCGGACGGCGTACTGCTCGTGGCCCGGCACGGCGGGGAACGGGCGGCGGGCGGGTGTGTGGGCCTGCGGCGGCTCGACGGGGGCACGGCCGAGCTGACGCGGATGTACCTACGGGCCGGCCGGCGCGGGCTCGGGGGCGCGGAGGCGCTGATGGCGGCGGCCGAGTCCACGGCGCGCGCCTGGGGCGCCGGGCGGATCGTGCTGAACACCCGTGGGGACCTGGTGGAGGCACGGCGGTTGTACGCGCGGCACGGCTTCACGGGCATCCCGGCGTACGACGCGCACCGGCCGTACGCCGATGTGTGGCTGGGCAAGACGCTGGCGGCGGACCGGGCGGCCGGTGGTGCGGCGGTCGGCTAGTGGCCGGGGCCGCGGCCCTGGCCCTGGCCGTAGCCATGGCCGTGGTCCAGGTGGTGGTCCACGCGGTGGTCGTCGTGGGGGTGGCCGGTGCGGGCCTCGCCGTCGTGGGGTTGTTCGGCGTCCGATCCGCACAGCTCGGCGTTCAGGTGACGGACGAGCTGCTCCAGGTCGTGGGGGCGGTCCTCGGCCGTCCACCAGTCGCCCAGCATGTCGGCGAGCATCTGCTCGCGCACGTCGAACAGCCGGTCCGCGTCCCGCCGGCCCTCGTCCGTGAGCACCAGTTGCAGGCCCTCGCGGGTCGCCAGCCCGCGTGACTCCAGTTGCCGGACCGCCTCGGTGACCACCCGCAGCGGTACGTCCACGCGCTCGGCGAGCAGGGACGGCTCGGTGTGCCCGTCGCGTTTGATGCGCAGCAGCATCCAGCTGGCCGCGGGGTGGAGGTCGAGCCCGGCCCGGGCGGTGATCTTCTCGTAGACGCGGCGGCGGCCCTCGCGGCTGCCGAGCAGGGACAGGGCGCGGGCGCACTCCTCGTGGGAGGAGCGCTCGACGGGGTTGCTGGAGATGACCTCGCTGTTGTCGGGGGCGGTGACGCTGGCGCGCAGCGGTTCCTCGCGCAGCAGCCAGGCGAGGGCGAAGGCCACGAGCGCGGGCGGCACGGCGTAGAGGAACACGTCGGTGATCGACTGCGAGTAGGCGGCGAGCACGCCGGTGCGCTGGGCCGGTGGGAGCCGGTCCACGGCGCGCGGGTCGGCCTGGAGGGAGCCGGGGGTGACGCCGGGCGGCAGGGGGATGCCGGCCAGGGCGTCGGCGATGCGCGGGCCGAGCTTGTTGGCGAAGATCGTGCCGAAGATGGACACGCCGAACGAGGCGCCGATGGACCGGAAGAAGGTGGCGCCGGAGGTGGCGACGCCGAGGTTCTCGTAGCCGACGGAGTTCTGCACGATGAGCACGAGCACCTGCATGACCAGGCCGAGCCCGAAGCCGAAGACGAAGAAGTACGCGCTCATCTCGGTGGTGCTGATCGACGGGCTGAGCTGGTGGAGCAGCAGCAGGCCGATGACCATGACGCCCGTGCCGGCGATGGGGAAGACCTTGTAGCGGCCGGTGCGGCTGACGATCTGTCCGGAGGCGGTGGAGGCGATGAGGATGCCGGCCACCATCGGCAGCATGTGCACGCCGGACATGGTGGGCGAGACGCCCTGGACGACCTGCAGGAAGGTCGGCAGGTACGTCATGGACCCGAACATCGCGAAGCCGACGACGAAGCCGATCACCGAGCAGAGCGCGAAGGTGTGGACGCGGAAGAGCCCCAGCGGCAGGACGGGCTCGGCCGCGCGCCGCTCGACGAGCACGAAGGGGACGAGCAGCAGCACGCCCAGCACGCCGAGGCCGATGATCTGCCAGGACGACCAGGGGTAGGTGGTGCCGCCGAGCGAGGTCATCAGCACCAGGCAGGTGGCGACGGCGGCGATGAGGAAGGTGCCGAGGTAGTCGATGCGGTGCGGGGTGCGGTCGGCGGGGATGTGCAGCACGGCGGCGATCACCAGCAGGGCGACGATGCCGATGGGCAGGTTGACGTAGAAGACCCAGCGCCAGCTGAGGTGGTCGACGAACAGCCCGCCGAGCAGCGGCCCCAGCACGCTCGTACCGCCGAACACGGCGCCGAACAGGCCCTGGTAGCGGCCGCGGTCGCGGGGCGGCACGATGTCGCCGACGATCGCCATCGACAGCACCATCAGCCCGCCGCCGCCCAGGCCCTGCAGGGCCCGGAACCCGATCAGCTCGGGCATGTTCGCGGCCAGGCCGCACAGCGCGGAGCCGACGAGGAAGATGACGATCGCGGTCTGGAACAGCTTCTTCCGCCCGTACTGGTCGCCCAGCTTGCCCCACAGGGGGGTGGCGGCGGTGGAGGCGAGCATGTACGCGGTGACCACCCAGGACAGGTGCTCCAGCCCGCCGAGGTCGCTGACGATCGTCGGCAGGGCGGTCGAGACGATCGTCTGGTCGAGGGCGGCCAGCAGCATGCCGAGCAGCAGCGCGCCGATGGCCACGCGCACTCCGCCGCCGCCCTGCCCCGCTCCGGGCACGGGCGCGGACGCGGACGCGGGGCCCGCGGCCGCCGCGCGGCCCGGGGTGCCCGGGGTGTCCTGGGCCATGGGGAGCTCCTCGGGGGCGGGGGTGTCGGTTCCGCTGCCTCCATCGTGTGGCGTACGGGCGTTCCCGGCCTGCTGGGATAGGCCATTGGCTGGCGGTTACGCGGCCCGGGCGGGGCGCCGGAAAGGGCTTCGACCAGGGGCGTTGGCGTTCAACGGGGTCCGTTTTGTATCGTTGAGAAACAAAGTGGCTCCGCCCGCACTCCCTGACCGGCGGGTGGAGCCGCTTGTCTTCTTCCGCGCGCGCTCTGGAGCCCACCGATGACCACTCTCACGGCACGTGCCCTGCTCCTGGACATGGACGGGACGATCGTCAACTCCGACGCGGTCGTCGAGCGCTGCTGGCGCCGCTGGGCCGAGGAGCACGGCCTGGACGCCGACGAGGCCATGAAGATCGTCCACGGCCGGCAGGGCTACGCCACGATGGCGGTCCTGCTGCCGGACCGTCCCATGGAGCTCAACTACGAGGACAACCGCCGCATGCTGGCCGCGGAGACGGCCGACATGGACGGCGTCGTACCCGTCCCCGGCGCCCCCGCCTTCATGGCGGCCCTGGCCTCCCTCCCCCACGCCCTCGTCACCTCGGCGGACGGCCCCCTCTCCCGCGCCCGCATGACCGCGGCCGGCCTGCCGATGCCCGCGGTGCGCGTCACGGCGGAGTGCGTCAGCGCCAGCAAGCCGGACCCCGAGGGCTTCCTCAAGGGCGCGGCGGAGCTGGGCTTCGCCCCGGAGGAGTGCATCGTCTTCGAGGACTCGGAAGCCGGCATCGCGGCGGGCCGCGCGGCGGGCATGCGCGTCGTGGGCGTCGGCCCCCGGGCGGCGGCGCACGGCCCGGACGTCGCGGTGACGGACCTGACGCAGGTGACGGTCGAGGCGGGCACGGACGGCGGGATCGTCCTGCGGATCACGACGACGGGCTGAGCGCACGCCAGAGGGCTGAGCCGGCATGCTGCGCGCGGTGGCGCAGCGAAGCGGAGCGCCCGCGGGCGGCGGGGCCCCGCCTCACCCCATCTGGGTCTTGACGTGCCCCATCACCTTGTCCAGCTCCCCCGTGGGTGAGAAGTCCACGAACTCGGTGTCCTCCACCATCTCGGGAGCGTGCCCGGGGCCCCAGTAGAAGGCTTGCCCGGCCTCGTACGTCTCCTCGCCGCTCTTCGTCCTCATCCGGACCCGCCCCTTGGTCAGCAGCCCCCAGTGCGGGCACTGGCACAGGTCGTCGGGCAGCCCCTTGAGCAACGGCCCCAGGTCCGTCCCCTTGCCGGCGCGCATGAACATCACGGCCATGCCGCCGCCGATGTCCTGCGTGCGCACCTCGACTCCCTCACCCTGGACGGTGACGGGCGTCTCCTCCCGGCTCGTCGAAGTCATGGCTCCTCCTCTGCGTCGACTCCTGCTCGCGCTCCTGATCGCGCTCGTCGAGGACGCCACTACCCCACTTCTCACGATAGGCAGGCCACAAACGGACCGCGACCGGTGCCTAGACTCCGCGCATGCTTCTGTGGATCAACGGCCCCTTCGGCGGCGGCAAGACCCAGACCGCCCACGAACTCCACCGCCGCCTGCCCGGCAGCGTCGTCTGCGACCCCGAGCACGTCGGCTTCGGCCTGCACCGGATGCTGCCGCCGGCGCTGCGCGGCGACTTCCAGGACTTCCCGGCCTGGCGCCAGGGTGTCTGCGAGGTGCTGGACCTGGCCCTCAACCGGCACCACGGGCCGGTGATCGTCCCCATGACGGTCATCGACCCGGTGTACTTCGACGAGACCGTCGGCCGGCTGCGGGAGCGCGGTCACGACGTCCGCCACTTCTCGTTGCTGGCCCGCCGGGAGACGGTGCTGCGCCGCCTGCGCGAGCGCGGCTTCGGGCACGTCGTACAGCGGGTGGCGGGCAAGGACGCGCCGTTGCGGCGCGAGAGCTTCGCCGTCGCGAAGCTCGACGTGTGCCTGGAGCGGCTGCGCGGGGAGGGGTTCGGCGAGCACGTATGGACGGACGACGTCACCGTCGCGCAGGTGGCCGACCACGTGGCCGCCTCGGCGGGGCTCACCCTGACCCCGAACACGGACAGCCCGCTCCGGGGCCGCCTGCGACGGGCCTGGACGGGGGCGAAGCACATCCGCTTCGACTGAGACGGCGGGGGGCTACTGCCGACGGGCCTGCTTCACCTCGCGGTCGACGGCCCAGGCGTCGGCGACCGGCCCGAGGTGGCCGAGCTTGTCGGGGTTGATCACCGATCGGATGGCCTGGATCTTCCCGTCGAGCATCTCCAGGGCCAGGGTGTGCAGGACCTTGCCGTCCCGGTCGCGGAAGACCGCACCGGGCTGGCCGTTGATCTCGCGCGGCTCGAACGTGACGTCGATCCGGGCCATCCAGGGGAAGACGGAGGCGAGCAGCCGGGCCACGTTCTCGGCCCCGACGATGGCCCTGGCCAGCTGCGGGGCCTGGCCGCCGCCGTCCCCGGCCATGTGGACGTCGGCGGCCAGCAGCTTCTGCAGCGCGCCCATGTCGCCGTCCTTCAGCGCGTCGAAGAACCGCGCCGCCAGTTCCTGCCGCTCCTGACGGTCCGCTGCGAACCGTGGCCGCCCGGCCTGCATGTGGCGCCGCGCCCGCACCAGCAGCTGCCGGCACGCCGATTCCGAACGCCCCACCGCCGCGGCGACCTCGTCGAACCCGAAGCCGAACACGTCCCGCAGCACGAACACCGACCGCTCCAGCGGGCTCAGCCGCTCCAGCAGCAGGAGCGCCGCCACCGACACGGAGTCGGCCAGCTCCGCCGCACGCGCCGGATCCTGGTACGGATCGCTCAGCAACGGTTCCGGGAACCAGGGGCCCACGTACTCCTCCCGCCGCACGCGCGCGGAGCGCAGCACGTCGATCGAGACGCGCGTCACCGCGGTGGACAGAAAAGCCTTGGCCGACGTGGGGAGGGTCGTCGTGCCGTCGAAGCGCAGCCACGTCTCCTGCACCGCGTCCTCGGCCTCGCTCACGCTGCCCAGAATCCGGTAGGCGATCGAGAACAGCAGCGGACGCAGCTCCTCGAACTCCTCGACCTTGCTCACGCCGGATCCCCTCCCCTTGACGCCGAGTCAGGCTAACGCCCTGCCGCCACGCTCAGTGGAACTGCCCGGGCTCGTAGTCGCCGGCCGGCTGCTGGGTGATGATGTTCAGCCGGTTCGCGGCGTTCATGAAGGAGACCAGGAAGACCAGGGCCATGAGCTGCTCCTCGTCGTAGTGCTTGGCAGCGGAGGCCCATACCTCGTCACTCACGCCCGTGGCCGCATCCGCGACCCGCGTCCCCTCCTCCGCCAGCTCCAGCGCGGCACGCTCGGCCTCGGTGAAGACCGTGGCCTCACGCCACGCCGCGACCAGGTTCAGCCGCACCGGGCTCTCGCCGGCAGCGGCGGCCTCCTTGGTGTGCATGTCGATGCAGGCGGCGCACCCGTTGATCTGGCTCACGCGCAGCGCCACCAGCTCCTGCGTCGCAGCCGGCAGCGGCGAGTCCTTGAGCGCCTTGCCCGCGGCCATGAAGTGCTTGAGGGCCTTGCCGGCGGTGGGGCTGGCGAAGTAGTTCAGTCGCGCGTCCATGGTGTGCTCCTCAGCGGTGGTCGGTGCCTACACCCCTGAGACGAGACAGCCCGCCGCCCTGTGACATGGACGAATGTGACCTGCGCCTCGCCGCTTGCGGGGTATCAGGCGTCGAACTCGTACTCCAGCACGTACGACGCGGAGTCCAACGTCATCTCGCTGACCTCGACGGCGTTGCCGCCCTCGGCGAATGCCGTGCGGCAGATGTGCACGACGGGTGTACCCGGCGAGAGGGCGAGCTGCTCGGCTTCGTCCGCGGAGGGCATCCGGGTGCGGATCTCCTCGCGGAAGCGCACCGGTTTGTGGCCCAGTTCCGCGAGACGCGCGTACGTGCCTCCCGGCCCGGTGTCCTCCCGCGTGATCGCGGATCCGGCCACGAGGCCGGCGGGCAGGTACGAGGTGGACAGCTGAACCGGCTTCCCGTCGAGAACGAAGCGCCGACTCCTGACGCACACTGTCGCGCCGGACTCCAGGCCCAGCACTTCGGCCACTCGCTGCGGCGCGGCATGCTCGGCGACGTCGACCCGGTCGACGATCAGCGCCCGATCCCCGACGTCCGCCGACCAGATCGAACGGCCGGAACCCCAGGTGGACTCGGCCAGACGCCGGATCCCCCGCCGCCGGATCGGCCGCACCGGGCCCGCCTCGAAGTCGCCACTGCTCACGCGTGTCCCTCCCACCGTCGGGGTTTCATTTCCCCGCTACCGCTGCCGTCGGGCGCAGCACGTGTGCGCCGTACGCACGTTGCTCTTCGGGAGCCGCCCGCCCGTTCACACCTTCCCGTCGACGGGCTCCAGGAAGGTCACGTCGGTCCGGCACACGAACTTCTCTCGCTCTGCGAGGAAGTGCTGCGTGTGCGGCTGCTGTTCGTGGGCGTCGAAAGCAGCCCGGTCCTTGTACAGCTCGTAGAAGGTCCGTAGCTTCGGCTCTCCCGGTACGCGGTGGCTCACGTACACCACGGTCCCCTGCTCGTACTGCCGGATCCGCTCCAGCGTTCGGGACACCAACTCGTCGAAGCCCGCACCGGCTTCTGCGTCACGAAGCGTGAAACGTACGACCAGGCCAAAGCCTGTGGACATGTCCGCTCTCCCTCTCAAGTCGAGTGGCTCGCCGTTAAATCCGTCTGCTGAGCCGATCAGGCACCCCACTGCTCGGCCATGAAGGCCCCCTTCGCAGGCAGGGTAATCAGGTTCGCTCCCCCTCTGTTCACCCAACCGGCATGAGCCGACGACCGTCGTGGATGCGCACATACGGCGTGTCATCGCCGAGGGCGTCGAGCAGGCGCACGGCATACGCCTCGGCCATCGTCGCGATCACTTCCTCAGGGGTCAGCCACGTCACGGCAGCCGACTCGTCCGACGTCCGCTCGCAACCACCGACCGGGCTGCAGCGGAAGACGAGGGCGACGATGCCACGCATCATGTTCTTGTAGACGCCGGTCAGCCGCTCGACGCTGACCTCTATGCCGGTCTCCTCGAAGATCTCGCGGCAAGCGCCGGCTTCGGGCGACTCATCGAGCTCCAGCACTCCGCCCGGTAGTTCCCACCGTCCGTTGTCGGCCCGCCTGACAGCGAGAATGCGCCCGTCCTCACGCACGACGGCTCCGGCCACCGACACCGAATGAAGTGGCATGGGCCTGGGACACTGAGCCGCTGTACTCATGCGAACGAGCATAGGAGGGGTGGCGGCTCATGGGGAACGAGATCTCACGGAACTCCGGCAAGCCCCGTTACCTGCAGATCGCCGATGATCTCGCGGAACAGATCCGGGTGGGCGTTCTGGCACCGGGTGCCCAGGTGCCGAGCGAGTCCGACATCATGAGCCGCTACGGCGTCTCGCAGGGAACGGTGCGCAAGGCCGTCGCGGAGCTGCGCACGGCTGGGCTGGTCGAGACCCACCATGGCCGCGGCTCGTACGTGAGGAGATTGCCTCCGGTCCACAGGAAGTCCTCGGACCGGTTCCGTCGCTCGCACCGCAGAGGCGGCAAGGCCGCCTACATGGTCGAAGCACAGCAAGCAGGCCGCGAGCCGAGCGTGCATGTGCTCTACGTCGGACCGACGGACGCCCCCGCGGATATTGCAGAACGCATGCGTCTGGCCACCGGCGAGACGGTGCTCGCCCGACGACGGCGGTATTTCAGCGACGGGACACCCACGGAGGAAGCCGTCTCCTACCTGCCGTGGCAAGTGGCCGAGGCCATCCCGGAGATGCTGAGCGACAATCCCGGCGACGGTGGGATCTATGCCCGCCTTGAAGAGCACGGTCACACCCTGGTGGAATTCGTCGAGTCCGTGCGGGCACGGCCCGCCACCAAGCAGGAGGCGGTGGCGTTGAGCCTCAGTCCGGGCTCGCCGGTGATCCACCTGATCCGCGAGGCAGTGACCGACCGCGGCCGGGTGGTCGAGGTGTGCGACACGGTCATGGCCGCCGACCGCTTCGTCCTTGAATACCGGATCGCCGCCGAGGACTGAGCTTGTGGAGAGGACGGCATAACCCCCCTTCTACCAGGGCGGGTTGACTCATCTACAGGAGATGCGCCACCCTGACTCATGCACTCCTGCACTCATGCACATGAGTGCAGGAGCATGTTCTGAAGAGGATCGAGAGGTTCATGCAGGACAACGCGGTCAACGCCCCGGCTGGGGAGTCGAACACCACAGAGCCAAGGCCCTCCTCCCAACCGTGCACGCGATGCAGAAGGATCAAGGAGCGCCGCTACGAAGCCGTTCGCCGGGGCGATAAGACCGTGGCCGCAGCCATGGCCGATGTCATGGGTCTCCATCTGCGGGCGGCGCACCAATGAGAAGCGGCGGGGCGGCGCAAGCAACCGGCCGGCTCGCCGGTGGGACGGGGAGCGGCCGGACCTGCCCGCACCCCGCCGCCGCATGGACCACCGCCGGCGGTCTCCGGACCTGCGCCCGCTGCGGCACCCGGCGCGTCACCGACTACCGGGCTCTGGGCCTGGCCCTGCAGCTGCCGGACAGGGGTGAGCTCGACGGGCCCACCGTCGCGGTCAGAGGCACCGGCACCCTCACCGGCCCCGGCGGCAGACGTTCACCCTGACGGGCGGGGCACCACCGCACGACAGCACAGGGAACGCCCTCGTACCGACGCAGCACCGGTCAGGAAGGAGCCCGTGACGATGGGTAAGAAGAACGAGGACGAGTGGGACCCCCAGGACAACCAGGGCACTGCTACCGACCCCGACACCCGGGTGTCGCAGAACGGCGACGTCTGGTCCTCCACTGCGAACGACGAGGAACGCGAAGGGAAGTGACCCCGTGATCCACGGCGAACGCCTGGTCAAGGACCTGCGGCGTGATCACGGGTTCGTCCACGTCGGACGCACCAAGGACGGTCAGGCCGTGATCATGCGCAAGGGGGACCGCTGGACCGTCGTCCCCCTGCGGTTGCTCACCCAGGAAGCCGTGGACACGATCAAGGCTCAGGCGGGGATCAGCCCCGTCTGAGCCCGTCCACCACTCCTGTCCCTACGTTCCCGCCGGGCACCGGCCCCGGGAAGCGAAGCGTCGCAGCGCCAGGGCGAAGCCGTACGCCCCGTACGCCCCCGCGCGCGCCCGCGCGTGCGCCTCGGTGCTTCCGTCGGCCGCAGCCCGGCCGTTGGCAAGCGCACCGCCCCGCAGTGGAATCGCTCGCGGAAGCGCTCCGCGCCGCGAGAGGAGTCAGAGACGTGATCCACATGACCGAGACCCTCGCCCTCCACACCGTCGAGGGGTTCCTCGAACCCGACGAGACGGCCCACGTCGTCAAGGTGCTGGACGATCACCTCGAAGCCACCCGCTGGGCCCCCGCGCGGCCCAGTGACGGGCTCGTCGCGCCCGCCGCCGTCCAGGAGATCCTCGCCGCCGCCGTCCGGCGCGCGCTGCCCTCGATCCGGCGGGTGTTCCCCTCCGCCGAGGCCGCCACGCCGTGGGACTACCACGACCTGCGGCCCGGCGACCGCATCGAGCCGCACGTGCACGGCGTCAGCGACCCGGAACGCCGGCCCCAGCGGGTGGCGCGGGTGGCGTTCCATCTGCAGGAGGCCGAGCAGGGCGGGGAGTTCTACGTCGACACGTGTGCGTCCGACGCGCTGTGGACGCAGCGGACCGCCGGGCCCGGCAGCGCCTTCGTCCCCGGTACCCGGTTCGTGCGGGAGATCTCCCACCACGCCGGGCCGCAGGCCGTCGCCGCGCTCGCCGGGGTCCCCCGCACCCGGTGGACGAGCGCGCCGCCCGCCGGGACCGCCGTCGTCTACGGGGCGCAGCTCGTGCACGGCGTGGCGACGGTCCGCGAAGGGCGGCTGCGGAAGCTGATCACCAACCTCCTCGACGGGGAGCTCAGCCCACGGCCGCCTCGTACAGGCTGAACCCCGCCAGCGCCAGCATCACCAGCGCCGCCACCTTCGTGATCAGCTTCAGCGGTACGTAGCGCATCAGCGTCCTGCCGCCCAGGATGCCGAGGCCGGCCACCGCCCACAGGCCGAGGACCGCGCCCACGCCGACCGAGAGCGGGTCGTCGTAGCGGGCGGCGAGGTTGGCGGTCATGATCTGGGTGAGGTCGCCGAACTCCGCGACGAGGATGAGCATGAAGCCCGCCCCCGACACCTTCCAGAAGGACTGGTCCGCGGGCTTGGCGATCTCCTCGTCCTCGTCGTCCTTCTTCAGCAGCAGCATCGCCGCGCCGGCCAGGAACAGGACGCCGACCACCGCCTGCACCAGGCGGTGCGGGAGCAGGGTCAGCACGCTGCCCGCCGCGATGGCCAGGGCGACGTGGACGAGGAAGGCGGCCGCGACGCCGGCGAAGACGTACGAGGCGCGGTAGCGGGCGCCGAGCATCAGGCCGGCGAGGGCGGTCTTGTCCGGCAGCTCGGCCAGGAAGATCACGCCGAAGACGAGGGCGGCGACGGTGAAGCTGAACACAGGGGTGGTTTCCTCTGTCGGTGGGCGGTGACGCCGCCGCGCCGAAACAGTGACCTGCAGGAGAATCAGGGGTCGCTTCGGCACGGCAGTGTCGTGGACACTGCGGCCGAAGGTCTCGCTGGCCCCTCCTGACGGACGGGCCTCCGGGCGCCGGCCGGGCGCGAGGCCCAGCAGTATGTCGACGGTCCGGCGAAGAGCTACTCCCCTTCTGCTCCCCCCAGGGTACGGGATGGGTTCGGCGACCCGCGCGCCGTGACGTGCAGGACCCGGGGGTGTGACGGGGCCCACCGCGCAGGTCCGGGCAGGGCCGCGGTCCCGTCGGCCAGGCGGCCGGGCGAACGGGCGGGCCAGTGCCGCGACGGTCACGGCGGCGGTTTCGGCAGGACGGCGAAGAGCACCGCCCGGCCCGTCGCCGACGAGCCCAGCCCGACCCCCGCCCCTGACGACACGTCAGCCCCTCGCCGCCGGAGGCCGGAATTCCGGTAACTCCCCGCGAAACACGCGCACATCTCACGTCCACAAACACTTGTTTTGGCATGACCGCGTCGCCATCCTGTCATCTGGCGACCACCCCCCTGACATCCGGCGCCGCGATCCTGGCCGCGCTTCGGCGGCCCGTACCCTCACCACCCTCAAGGGAGTTCCCATGCCCGGACTGCGCGTCCCCTCGGCCCTGCGCAGCGTCTACGCGCGTCGTACCGCGGTGTCCCTCGGACTCACCACCCTGGTCGGCACGCTCGTGCTCAACGGGCCCGCGGCCCAGGCCGCGCCGCCCACGCCGCCGGACGCCGCCACGGTCCGCACGCAGCTGAGCCAGCTGACGGTCAAGCCCGAGGGGTCGATGGACGGCTACAGCCGGTCCAAGTTCCCCCACTGGGCCACCCAGTACGGGCAGTGCAACACCCGCGAGGTCGTGCTGAAGCGGGACGGCCAGGACGTGGAGCAGGACGGCAAGTGCGCGGCCGTCTCGGGCACCTGGTTCTCCCCCTACGACGGGGCCACCTGGCACGACGCCCAGGACATCGACATCGACCACATCGTGCCGCTGGCGCAGGCGTGGCGCTCGGGCGCCAACACCTGGACGACCGAGCAGCGCAAGGCGTTCGCCAACGACCTCACCCACTCGCAGCTGATCGCGGTCACCGACCGCGTCAACCAGGAGAAGGGCGACAAGGACCCGGCGCAGTGGATGCCGCCCCTGAAGTCGTACGCGTGTACGTACGCACGGATGTGGGTCTCGGTGAAGTACGACTACAAGCTGACGGTGGACTCCGCCGAGAAGACCGCCCTGACCGGCATCCTCAACGGCTGCTGACCGGATCACCCGGCAGCGCGAAGGGCCTCCCCCACCTCGGCGGGAGACCCTTCGCGACCCCTTCGCGACCCTTTCGCGCCTCCCCCTCGCCCACCGGAGGGGCGTGAGGGCCTTGTTAAAAGGATGTTGCCGGGGCAGAAATCAAGAAACTTGAACTTGCAAGTACCTCTTAGGCGCGCCTAACCTTTACCCCTCGTCGTTCTCCGTCCCCGACACGAGGAGCCCCACCCATGCCCCGCACGCCCACGGCGGCCACGTCCCCGGCCTCCGGGCAGTCCGCCCCCGCCTCGCCCGTCGCCGCCCTCACCGAGCGCGTCGACGCGGCACGCCCGTACGTGCTGTCCCTGTTCCGCATCGTCATCGGCCTGCTCTTCGCCTGCCACGGCGCCGCCTCCCTCTTCGGTGTGCTCGGCGGAGCCGCGGGCAGCAACGGCGGCACCATCGCGGCGGGCACCTGGCCCGGCTGGTACGCGGCCGTCATCCAGCTCGTGGGCGGCATCCTCGTGATGGTGGGCCTCGGCTCGCGCTCCGCGGCCTTCATCTCGTCCGGCTCGATGGCGTACGCGTACTTCGACGTGCACCAGAGCGAGGCGCTGTGGCCGATACAGAACCACGGCGAGGCGTCCGCGATGTTCTGCTGGGCGTTCCTGCTGCTCGTCTTCACCGGCCCCGGCCCGCTGTCGCTGGACCGCCTCTTCGGCCGCGCCAAGCAGGACTGACCGCCCGGCAGGGCTGACCGCACGTCATCCCCGCACCCGCACGCAACAGGGGCCCGGCCGACGCCGGGCCCCTGTCCGCTGCCCGGCGCCCGGCGCCCGCCGCCCGCTACCCCTTACCCGCCGCCCACACGCGGCCCGACGAGCCGCCCCCACGGCGTGACCTGGCTCACTCCCCGGGCCGTCCGGCGCGTGATGCGAACAACATCACGCGCCCCACGCCCATCCCCCAGCCACTCCAGGCGTACGCTGTACGGTTGTGAAGGCCGCCCCTGCCGCTCCCCTGCGACGTCGCGGCGGGGGACCGTACCGGGAGATCAGGACGTGCTGGAGCAGTTGGGGGCGTTGGCCGACACCCCATGGATATACGTGATCGTCGGCCTCTCCGTACTCCTGGACGTTTTCCTGCCAGTGCTGCCGAGCGGGGTCCTGGTGATCACCGCGGCCACCGCGGCCGCGGGCTCCGCCGCCGGTGCGGTGGGCGAGGCGGCCCCGGGGCACGCCGGCTTCGCGGACATGTTCGCACTCGTGATGTGCGCCGCCACCGCCTCCGTCCTCGGTGACATGGTCGCCTACCGCCTCGCCTGGCGCGGTGGTGACCGCTTCGACCGTGCCATCGCCCGCTCCCGCCGCCTGACCGCCGCACAGGCCAAGCTCGGCACGGCCCTCCTGCGCGGCGGCGGTCCGCTCGTCGTCCTCGCGCGCTTCGCGCCCGCCGGCCGCTCGGTGGTCAGCCTCGGCGCGGGTGCGATGCACCGCCGGGTGGCCGAATTCCTCCCCTGGTCCGCGCTGGCCGGCCTGACCTGGGCCGCCTACAGCGTCAGCCTGGGCTACTTCGGCGGCCAGTGGCTGGGGGCCAGTTGGCTCAGCACGGCCGTCTCGGTGCTGGCGCTGTTCCTGGCCGGATCGGGCGCGGTCTTCCTCATGCGCCGCCCGGAGGAGCCGGAGACCCCGGCCCCTTAGCGCTTCCGCTCGTCCCGCCCTGCCCGTACGCCCTGCACCAGCGTGCGCAGGGCGCGCCCGCAGCTGCGCGCGTAGTAGCGCTGGAACAGCGGTACGGCGGGCCCGGCGAGGCGCGTGAACCACCGCGCGGGCCTGCTGAAGGCGAGCACGGTCAGTAGTACGCCGCCCTCCGCGTCCATCGTCACGACGAACGCCTCTTCCCCGCGCTCCGGATGCCCGGGCAGCGTCCCGTAGCCGAAGCCGGCCCGCCGCTCCTCCCGGACGGCCCACACCACCGCGCACGGGCCCGAGACGCTCAACGGACCGAAGCCGATGGCGGGCGTGACGCGGACGCCGGGCGCGGGGTCCGGAGTGCCGCCGGGGATCCGTACGCCCGTCATGGCGCGGTGCATCCGCCACGTCAGAACGGCGTCGGCGGCGGCCCGGAAGTCGGCGCCGCCGTGGCCGACGCGAGTGGTCACGCGCAGGTGGTGGTAGCCGCCGGGCAGCCGGCCGGCGGCGGTGGCGCCGGCCTCGGGATAGGTGAGCCTGTCCGTCACCGCGCCAGTATGCGCGACGGCCCGGTCCCTCGGGGGAACCGGGCCTGCCGCGTGCCCCGCGGAGCGGGACCGGACGGTCAGTGCGCCTTGGTGACGGGCGCCTTGTCGAACGCCTTCAGGCCGTTCGCCCAGAGCTGGTTGACCCGGCTCTTCTCGGCCGAGTTCGGGTAGGGGTTGGTGCAGGACGGGCCGGGGCCGCCACCGGACATCAGCTCGCTGCAGGGGCCGGAGTAGTGGTCCGGGAGACCGAGGACGTGACCGGTCTCGTGCGCGGTGACGCGGGTGGAGTCGTACTGCTCGTTCTGCCGGTAGTCGAGGAGGATGTAGCCCCGGCCGTGGCCGTCGGTGCTGGCGTACGAGCCGCGGGAGTCGTTGCCCTCGTAGTAGCGGAAGTCGGCGTTGGAGCCGGAGCGCAGCTGGATGTTGCGCACCGAGCTGTTCCAGATCTGCGCGCTGCGGGCTATCTCGTTCGCGAAGCTCGGCGCCCGGCTGGCGTCGTAGGTGACGGTGACGGTCGCGGCGGCGAGGCCCGGCTTGGCGGCGGCCTGCTTGGCTCTGGCCGACTTCATGACGGCCTCGAAGAACGCCTTGTTGTTCGCCTCCTCGGCCGCCGAGCCGACGTACGAGGAGGTCGCCACGGTCCCGGCCTGGGCCGGAGCGCTGTGGTCGAGGGCCACTGCCGATGCGGGGACCGCGGTCATCGTGGCCGCGAGACCCAGGCCGAGGGCGGCCGAGAGCATCATCGTGGAGCGTTTCATGTGGGGGACTCCATTCGTTCCGGAGCCACTTCGGCCGCCGCGCGGTGGGTCGCGGCGGCCGGGGCTCACGGGTGAACTCCAGTTCCCCTTGAGTCTCTGACGAGTTATCAATGGTGCGGATGATGCCAGTTGGCCATAGCGCCATCCAATCGCCTATCCTGCGCCACCTCACCATCCCCATGCGTCCGGCATGTGCCTGGTGTGGCGCACGAGGCGCGGTTATGCTCCCCTCGTGGAGCTTGAGGTCAGGCACCTCCGTGCACTTTGCGCCATCGCGGACACCGGCAGCGTGCGGAAGGCGGCAGTGCAACTGGGCATGACCCAGCCCTCCTTGACCACCCAGCTCCGTCGCATCGAGGCCACCGTCGGCGGCCTGCTGTTCACCCGCGGGCAGACCGGCAGCCATCCCACACCGCTGGGACACTCCGTCCTCTCCCGCGCGCGCCCGATCATCGCGGAGATGGCCGCCCTCGTAACCGCCGCGCGCGACGCGGCAGTCGGCGCGGGCGGCCTGCGCCTGCGCATCGGCAGCATCGGCAGCCGCGCGGTGACGGGCTGGCTGCGCCGGATCCACCAGCGGCTGCCCGACACGGACACCACCATCCACATAGAGGTGTCCTCCAACACGCTCCTGCAACTGCTGGCGACCAATCAGCTGGACGTGGCCTTCGTCCACGAGACCGCCGGCTTCCCCCTGCACGTCCCCGAGGGCGTGGAGCGGCGCGTCCTCATCGCCTGCGAACCCCGCTTCGTCGCCCTCGCCGCCGGCCACCCCGCGGCCGCCCGCCCGGTGCTCCGGCTCGCCGAACTGGCGGGTGACGCCTGGATCGTGGACCCCACCGCCGACGACGAGGCCACCGCCCTGCGCCGGGTCTTCACCGCCACGGGCCTCGACCCCCGCCTCGTCCACGTGCGCGACAACACCACCGCCGCCGAGCTCGTCGCCTCCGGCGAGGCCGTACGCACCGCCCAGCCCACCGCCGAGCCCCCACCGGGCACCGTCATCCGCCCCCTGGCCGGCGACCCCCTCTCCGCCCAGCTGTCCCTGGCCTCCCGGCGCGGCTCCCTGCCGCTACGGGAACTAGATGCCCTCTATACGGACCTGATGGCCGCCTACGTGGACGTAGCGGGACGAAACCCCACCTACCGCAGCTGGCTGGACCGCAACGGCAGCCCGCTGCTGCCGTCGGTCGGCAGCCATTGAGACGACCGGGGCCGCTCCCCCGGGACGGCCCTGCCCGCAGCCTGCGGCAAACAAGCCGAAGGCCCCTCGGCGCTGCTGCGCCAAGGGGCCTTCGACCTGCTGCTTCTGTGGGCACAGACGGATTTGAACCGCCGACATCCGCTTTGTAAGAGCGGCGCTCTACCGCTGAGCTATGCGCCCTGGAACGAAAGGACAGCCTACCTTGCCCCACCCTGGTCCTCGCAAACCCGGGGCGGGAGGCACTCGGCGGGGCGGGGCCCCGGGGCGGGGGATGCGGGGGTTAACCCCACCCCCGAACCGGTAGCAGGTGGGATACCGCCGTGATCACGGCGACCCTAGGCTCGGGGAGCGGCTTCCCGCACCGCGCTCGTCGGGCGCGCTTCCGCCCCCCGAAACGGAGATCCCCATGGTTGCCCGCGCCTCCCGCGCCGTCCGCATCCCGGCCCTCGTCGCCGGGACCCTGATCGCCGGGGCCACGCTGACCGGGTGCGGCACGGCCGACGTGGACGACGCGACGCCCGAGAACAAGTCGTTCGCGATCGGCGGGCGCGAGCTCGTCGTGGACTCGGACAACTCCCGCATCGAGCTCGTGCCCGCGGCCGGCGAGGGCAAGGAGATCAAGGTCACCCGGTGGTTCGACGGGTGGACGATCGGCGGCTCGGCGGGGACGACCTGGGAGATGAAGGAGGACGGGAAGACGCTCAGGCTGCGGATGAAGTGCGACGGCATCAGCGCCGACTGCGAGGCCAAGCACCGCATCGAGGTGCCGCGCGGCGTCACCGTCACCGTCGACGACACCAACGGCTCCGTCTCGGCACGAGGCTTCGAGACGGGCATGAAGGTCACCTCGACCAACGGGGCCATCGACGTCCGGGGCGCCAAGGGCCCGCTGGAACTGCGCTCGACGAACGGCGGGATCGACGTGCGGGACACCGCCTCGCGCTCCGTCTCCGCCACCAGCACGAACGGCGCCGTCCGCCTCGGCCTGAGCAGCGTGCCCGAGACCGTCACCACCCGCACCACCAACGGCGCCATCCGCATCGACCTCCCCCGCGCCCCCTACAAGGTCGACGCCGACTCCCGCAACGGCGGCGTCAAGGTGGACGTCCCCCGTGACCCCGCCGCCCGCCCCACCGTGGCCGCACGCAGCAACAACGGCGCCATCGATGTGCGGAGCACCGGCTGACCGGCCTGTGTGTTCGCCCCTGCCGGGTGGGAGAATGACACCCGGGCCTGGGGCGATCCATCGGGAGAGGGCAAGTGACGGGGACCTTCGCACGTACGGTGACGGCTGCGGCCCGCGAGACCCTCGCGCTCGTCCTGCTGCCCCTTCCCCTCCTCGCCGCGGCGGCCGCCGCGCCCGCCGCCTTCGCCGGGGGCGGCACCCGCCGCTGGGGCTGGGGACGCGGGGAGAACCAGCGGGCCGAGGCCCAGGCCGCGAAGGACGCCGCCGCCGCGGCCTTCTACGAGCTGGACACCGCCCAGCGCGAGCTGCGGATCTCCATCGAGACGATCACCGCGGTCGACTCCTCCCCCGCCGCCCGCAAGGCAGCCGCCGACTTCGAGACCTTCGGGCGCCGCATAGACGAGGTCTCCGCCGCCTACATCACCGCCGTCGACGCCCACGACCTCGACCGCGACGACCTGGAGTCCGCCGCCGCCCAGCGGGCCCGCACCGACCTGGCGAAGGCCAAGGACGAGCTCGTCCGCACCAAGGCCGACCTCGACCGCTTCGGGCAGGGCCTCGGCCCTCTGCTGACCCGGGCCGAGAACCAGCTGGCCCAGGTCGCCCCGGCCGTCGAGCGCGCCCGTCAGGGCCTGCTCGCCGCCAGCAACGCCCTGGACGCCGCCCGGGCGACCGGCCTCGCCGCCGACGACCTGGCCGCGCGGCTCGCCGCGCTCGCCCCCGAGCTGACCAAGCTCAACCAGGGCGCGGGGCAGCACGGCGTGCAGGAGACCGTGCTGCGCGCCGAGCGGGTGCAGCGCGAGGCCGAGGCGATCCGGCACGACGCCGAGCAGCTGCCGCAGCGGGCGGCGGAGATCGACAAGCGGCTCGTCTCGCTGCGCACCCGCGCCCAGGCGCTGACCACCCGCGCGGAGGGTGTCGCCCCCGTCCTCAGCGAGCTGCGCCGCCGTTACAGCGCCGCCTGCTGGCAGGACCTCCAGCAGGTCCCGGAGGAGACCGGGCGGGCGGTCGCCCAGGCCGAGCAGCGGCTGGCCGAGGCCCGGGCGGCGCGGGACGCACAGCGCTGGGCCGACGCCACGTCGCTGCTGAGCACGGTGCGGGCGCTGCTGAACACCGCCGACGAGGGCGTCACCGCCGCCGGGGACCGGCTGCGGCGGCTGGACGAGGTGGCCTTCGACCACCAGAAGGAGGTCGAGCGGACCCGCTTCGCCCTCCGCGACGCCCAGCGGCTGGCCATGGCCGGACGCAGCACGCCGGACCCGCGGCACGCCGGGCCGCTCGACGAGGCGGTGGCCCGCCTGGAGCGGGCGGTCGTGGGGCTGGAGGGACGCCACCCCGACTGGTGGCACTTCCTGACCGAGACGGAGGCCGTGCGGCAGTCGGCGGCCCGGGTGGTGCAGGAGATCCGTACGGAGCGCGGTGCGGGCCAGGGCTGACGGGCGGGGGACGCGCTCCGCGGATTTGTATGCTGCGCGTATGCCTCGTTACGAATACCGCTGCAAGACCTGCGGCGACACCTTCGAGCTGAACCGGCCCATGGCCGAGTCCTCCGCCCCGGCCACCTGCCCCGAGGGCCACAGCGACACCGTGAAGCTGCTGTCGACCGTCGCCGTGACGGGTGCCGCCGCCGCGGCCCCGCGGCCCGCCGGCGGCGGCGGTGGTGGCGGATGCTGCGGAGGCGGCTGCTGCGGCTGAGGCCACGGCCGCAGCCGCAGCGGGCCGAGGCCACCGGCCACGGCTGCACCCGGGGGTCAGCCCACCCGGCGTGCCAGCGTGATGCCGTCCGCGACCGTCAGCATGACCGACTCCGTCCGCCGGTCCGCGGCTACGTGCTCGTTGAACGCCCGGATGTGCACGGCCAGGCCCTCGGTGACCGCCGGGTCGGCGACCTGCCCGCCGAACAGGACGTTGTCGGCCACCAGCAGCCCGCCCGGGCGCAGCCGGGGCACGATCTCCTCCCAGTAGCCGACGTAGCCGTCCTTGTTGGCGTCGACGAAGGCCAGGTCGATGTGCGGCTCGGCGGGCAGGGCGCGCAGCGTCTCGATCGCCGGGGCGATCCGCAGGTCGATCCGGTCGGCGACGCCCGCCTTGGCCCACGCCTCGCGGGCGTGGGCCGTCCACTCCTCGGAGACGTCCAGCGTGAGCAGCCTGCCGCCGTCGGGCAGCGCCTGGGCCATGGCCAGGGCGGACAGCCCCGTGAACGTCCCGACCTCCACCACCTGCCGCGCACCCGTGAGCCGGACGAGGAAGGCCAGCAGCGCGGCCTGCTCCCGGGGCACCTGCTTGATCGCGTCGTCGGGGAAGCGGGCGTGGGTGGACTCGACGAGCGCCTGCTGCACGGGGTCGAGCGGGGGGTTGTGGGCCAGTACGTACGCGTACAGCTCGGGCGTGAGCGGAAGGTTCTTCGTCTCGGGCACGGTCTCGGGCGTGGTCTCGGGCACGTGATCTCCTCGTTGAGGGCAACGGAGTTGAACCAGTGGCGCAGCCTTCGAGACTAGCCCTCCGAGAACGCCCGCACGATCTCCTCGCCGGCCGCCACGCCCCGCACCGGCAACGCCGTCACGTGCGGTGCCGTCCAGCCGGCGTCGGCCAGCTCCCCGTGGCCCGGCCGCCAGGCGCGGTCGGCGGCCAGCAGCAGGTCGGCGTCGAGCAGCGAGTCGCCGGCGGCCAGCACCCGGGACGCGCCCGTGCGGCGCGCGACCTCCGCCACGGCCGCGCTCTTGGTGAGCGGCCGCGGCACGGCGTAGACCTTGCGGCCCTGCAGCGACACCGTCCATCCGCGGTCCCCGGCCCACACCGCCAGCTCCTTGACCCACTCGGGGGGCAGCAGGGCCCGGTCGACGACGAGGTAGGCGAAGAGGTCCGCCGCCGTACGGGCCTTGAGCAGCCAGGCCGGGTCGGCGCTGCGCAGCAGGCGCTCGTGGACCTCCTCCAGCGTGGCGCACTCGGCGGCCAGCGTGCGGTGCACCTGCGCCCGCCAGCCGGGGTCGGGCTCGCCGCGCACGAGCAGCTCCCCGCCGTTGGCGCAGATCGCGAACTCCGGCGCGGGGCCGGGCAGATGGATGCGCTCGTACTGCTCGCGGGTGCGGGTGGTCGTGGGAACGAACGTGACGGTGCGGGCCAGCTCGCCGAGGAGCGCGGCGGCGGTCTCCGTCATGTACGAGAGCGGCTTCTGCTCGTACGTCTCCACGCAGAGCAGGCGCGGCGCCCGCTCGTCCGGCATGGACAGGGACAGCGCGGCCGTGGAGTAGATGAGCGTGCGGTCGAGGTCGCTGGCGACGAGGGTGCGTGCGGTGGTCACTGTGCGGCCACCGCCGTGCCGTCGGCGCCGGTGGCGCCGCGGGTGTAGCGGGGGTGGATCAGGCCCACGCAGCTGTACGGCAGGCCCTCCACCTCCTCCACCGGGACGCCGCGCTGTGCGGCCAGCAGGCGCACGTGGTCGAGGTCGGCTCCGGCGCCCCGCTTGGCGAGGATCTTCCAGGGGACGCGGCGCAGCAGGACGCGCGTGGTCTCGCCGACGCCCGGCTTGACGAGGTTGACGTCGTGGATGCCGTACTCCTCGCTGATGCGTTCGACCGCGGCCCAGCCGGCCCAGGTGGGGGTGCGGTCGGAGGCGGCCGTCTCCTTGGCGTCGAGGGCCGCGTCCTCCCGGACCTCGGCGAAGCGGGCCGTGACGGCGTCGAGGAAGGAGCGCGAGACGTCGGCGCCGGCCAGCTCGCGGTAGAACTTCGCGCCGTGGAAGTCGTGCGGGCCGACGAGGTCGGACCGCAGCACCGTGCGGGAGACGAGGCCGGAGACGGTGGAGTTGAGGCACGCGGACGGGATGAGGAAGTCGTCGCGGGTGCCGTAGGTCTCCACGCAGTGGCCGGGGTCGGCGAGCACCGCGAGGCGCGGGTCGAAGCCGGGGAAGTCCACGAGGGCTTCGGCGAGTTCGCGGGTGATGGCGCCCTTGCCCGTCCAGCCGTCGACGAAGACGACGTCGGCGGGGTCGTGGTGGGCGGCGAGCCAGCGCAGGGCGTTGGGGTCGATGCCGCGGCCGCGCACGATGGAGACGGCGTAGTGCGGCACGTCGAGGCCGTGGACGTGGCGCGCCCAGCGGCGCATCAGCACGCCGACCGGGGTGCCGGCGCGGGCCAGCGACACCAGGACCGGGCGGGGCGTCCGCTCGGCCAGCACGGCCTCGGTGACGGCGCCGACGGCCCGGGCGACGCGGGCCGCGGAGGCGTCGAGGGCGGAGTGGAAGAGCGCCTGGTACTCCTCGCTGGGCTGGTACTCGACCGGAAGCGACTCCGCGTAGTGCGCGCCACCGCTCTGGATGGCCTCCTCGCGCTCCTCGGTGGGGGCTTCGAGCTCCACGCCGGAGAGGTCCTGCAGCAGCCAGCCGACCTCCTCCGGCTCGTACGAGGAGAACGCGGGGCCGCGGAGCGGTTCGGGCATGGAGACTGCCGCCTGTCGGTCGGGGGTGCGGTGGGCGGGGACGTAGGAGGGGACGACGGCCAGCAGCACGTGCCCGGTGTGCTCGGCCAGCCGGTCGAGCAGGCCGCCGGGGGCGTGCAGCCCGGGGGTGTCGGCGGCGGAGTCGACGACGGCGACGATCGCGTCGAAGCGGCCGCCGGCGACGTTGTAGGCGTAGCGCTCGCCAGGACCGTCGGAGGGATCGTCGTGCGCCGGGAAGGTGATCCGGGAGCGGATCGCGTAGCCGGGGTCGTCGACGGGCAGGACGGGGGAACGGGTGGTGGTGGAGAACCGGACGTCGTCGAAGGCCGGCTCGATGGCCTGTGCGAGCCGCAGGGGCGCGTACATCAGCTCTTCGGTGCCGAGGACGAGGATGCGCGAGGCGCCCTCGGGGAGGGCGGCGGCGATACGGGCGCCCATGGCCGGCAGCGCGGCTTCGAGCTGTGCGCGGTGCGCGGGGGTGAAGCCGTGGCGACCGCCGTCGGGGAGGCCCGCGGGCCAGCCGAGGTCGATGCGGTTCCGGTACGCGGCGTTCGGCACCGCCGGGCGCGTCGGCGCGGGCCGGTCGCCGTCGCGGCGGGGAATCTCTCCCCGGCCCCGCCCCTTCCCGGGACCGGGGGCGAACCCCAGGGCCCCCTGGGGCTGGGGCGGAAGCAGCGAAGGAGCAGGAAGGGCCGCGGGGTCCGGCACCGCCGGGCCGCACGCGTGTGGCTGAGCGCCGTCGCGGCGGGAGACAGGCCCCTGACCCGCCCCTTCCCGGAACCGGGGCTCTGCCCCGGACCCCGTGGAGACCGGGGCACTCTCCCCGCCGCAGCGGCGAGCAACCCCTGCCGGGGGGGCCGGCGGCGCCGAGCCGGCCTCCGTGGCGGGGACCGGAAGGGCCTCGTACCGTTCCACCAGCGCCTGGCCGGCCGTCAGTACCCCCTCCGGCAAGGAGACCGTCCCCGCGGCCAGGGCCACGAGGTCCACGCGGGCGCCCAGTTCCGCCGCGAAGTCCGTCAGCCGCGCACGGTCCTGCGCGCTGCGCATGTCGACGAGCGCCACGACCACGTACCGCTCGCGCGGGAATCGGGCGTGGAGGGCGGCGATGGTGTTCAGGACCGTACGGCCCGTGGAGAACTCGTCGTCGACGAGGACCAGCGGGCCGTCACCGGCGAGGAAGTCCGGGTCCTCCGGCAGCAGCAGGTGCGACGTGGCGTGGCTGTGCTCCTCCTCGAAGCCGCCCGTCGGCGCGACGCCCGGCACTTCGCGGCGTGTGGAGTGCAGGTACGGCGCGAGGCCGAGGCCGTCGGCCACGGCGTGGCCCAGGCCCGTGGCCGTTTCGGCGTAGCCGAGGACCACGGCGCGCGCCGCGGCCCCGTCCCCGAGCAGGGCCCGTACGCGGCGGCCGAGGCCCGCGCCGGCCTCGTGGACGACGGAGGGCCGCTGCGGCACGTGCTTGCCCAGGACGTTGGACACCAGCAGATGGGCCCGCTTCGGATTGCGCCGCAGCGCCAGTCCCAGCAGCTCCGGCAGCCGGGGGTCGCCCTCCAGCCCGACGCCGAGCCGTTCCGCGACCCACTGCCCCGACCACACCACGTCAACCGTTCCCTTGCTCATACGTCCGCTCATGCGTCCGCTCATACGTCCTGCAGTCCCGCGGACAGCAGCTCCACGAAGCTCACATCCTCGCGCGCGACGCCGAACACCTCGGCGCGCAGCATCGTCCGTTCGGCCCAGGCGCGGTGCGGCTTCACTTCGTTCATCTTGTTCGTATAGGCGGAGCGCAGCACTCCACCACCGTCGCGTTCCGGCCGCAGGATGTCCTCGGCGTCGCTGAACTCCTCATGGCTGACGACGGACAGCGCGTGCACGGGCGCGACGTGCGAGGGGTGGATGCAGGTCTTGCCCTGCAGTCCGTTGGCCCGGTCGAGCTGGATCTCGCGCAGGAGGCCGTCCATGTCGTGTTCGATGAGCGCGGTGCGCAGGGCCTCGGCGGGGCCGGCGAAGGGGCTGCGGCGCAGCTGGGGCTTGAACATGCGCTCGGGCTGCGGGAAGTACTCCCAGACCGGCCCGGTGACGGTGAAGCCGCTGCCGTCGGCGCGGCCGAGGACGTTGACGACGTCGGCGATGACGGAGGCGACGATCTTGACGTCGTAGGCGGTCATGTCGGGCGCCCGGCGCAGCCCGTAGGCGGAGCAGAAATCGGTCACGCCGAGCCGCAGGGCCAGCACGCGGTCGCGGTACTTGTCGACGGCCCGGGCGATGCCGGCGAGGGTCTCGGTGCGGGTCTCCAGGTGGAGCAATTGGGGGGATTCGAGGACGGGCATGGCGAACAGCCGCCGACCGCCGGCGATTTCCGCCTCGGCGAGGGCTTCGAGGAACGGCAGTCCGCGTTCCTCCGTGAACTTCGGCAGGACGAATCCGGACAGCAGCCGCCCGGCGGGGCCGAGCCGCCGCACGAGGTCGGTGATCTGCGCGGGCTCGCGGACCCGGATGAACAGCAGGGGCAGCTCGCCCCCGCCCTCCGCGGTCCCGGCCGCAGCCGCAGCCGCGGCCGCCCGTTCCTCGCCGGCGGCCAGCTCGGCGAACTGCCGCACGAGGTTCTCCTCGGCGGCCACGACGTCGGCGTCGCCGATGGAGTCCTCCAGGCACAGGACCATGGAGACCACGCCGCGCCGGGCCTGCTTGCGGACGTCCTGGGCGAGGGTGGCCCGGGTGCCGGGGCTGTAGAGGGTGGCGCCGAGGGCGACGGCGAGCGTACGGGCCGGGGAGCCGGCGTCGAACTCGCCCGGCTCCTTGTGGAACAGCCCACTCCGCACCGCAGGCGCAAGGTGTCCGAAATGCCTCATTGCTCTCCCCGAATGCCACGGCCTGGGCGCCTCGCCTCCGGCCGGGCCGGCACGGAAGTGTGGCCGATTATCGTACGTCCGGGGGTGGGTCAAGAGTTCCCCAAGTCCGTTAAAAGCCCATGACCTGCATGGATCCATCCGGTAAGCGATGGCGTACCGCCCGGATCCCTCCCCACCCCCCTGCGTTGTCCGCGGGCGGCACGGGAAGGCAGGATTGCGGGCATGACGCACGCGATGCTGAAGGGGTCGAACATCCCGCTGGACACCCCGACCGTGCGGGCCGTACTGCGCTGGACTCCCGGCCCGGGCGTCCCGGACGTGGACGCCTCCGCCCTCCTGCTGGGCGAGGACGGCCGCGTGCGCTCGGACGAGGACTTCGTCTTCTACAACCAGCCCCGGCACCCCTCCGGCCTGGTCCGGCACCTGCCCAAGAAGCGCCTGGTCGAGGGGGCCACGGACTCGGTCGAGGCCGACCTGTCGACGCTGGACGCCTCCGTCTCCCGCGTCGTGCTCGCCGCCTCCGCCGACGGCGGCCCCTTCGGGCTCGTCCGGGACCTGTGCGTGCTGCTGTACGACGCGGCACGCGGCGGCGGGGGGACGACGACCGACGTCGCCCCCGTCGCGCGCTTCGACGTGCGGGCGGAGACGGGCGACGAGACGGCCATGCTCTGCGGCGAGCTCTACCGGCGCGGGGACGGCTGGAAGTTCCGCGCGCTCGGACAGGGCTACGCCTCGGGCCTGCTGGGGCTGGCCACGGAGTTCGGCATCTCGGTCGACGAGTCCGAGGAGGCCGCCGGCGCCGCCGGACCGGAGAGGGCCGACGCCGCCGAGCCGACGACCGCCCCGGAAGCGGCACCCGAGGCCGTGACGACGGTGACGCCCGCACCGGCTCCGGGCCACCCGCCCGCACCGGGTGCCGCGCCGCAGCCCGCGTCCGGCTACGGCTACCCGCCGCCGCCCACCACGCCGCCCGTGGTGCCGCCGCCCTCGCAGTCCGTTCCCCTGCCCGGCCCCGCGCCACAGTCGCCCCAGCCGTCCTACGGCTACCCGCCGCAGTACCCGCCGGCCCCGGCCGCCCAGCCCGGCTACGGCTACCCGCAGCAGCACCAGACGCCGCAGTCGCCGCAGCCCTCCTACGGCTACCCGCCGCAGCAGCCCGTGCCGGACCCGGCCTTCCGGCTGCCGCCCCAGGGGCCGCAGTTCCAGCCGGGCCGCTGACGCCGGGGCCGCCGGCGCACCGGGCGGCCCCGCCCTCACACCTTGCTCTTGTACCCCCGCCCCCACTGCAACCCCCAGCCGTAGAGCCGGTCCAGCTCGGACTGGAAGCCGTAGACGTACTTCATCTCGCGGCGCACGATGATCTCGCCCTTGACGTTCTCGATGAGCACCACCGCACACGAGCGGGCCTCCGGCGCCCGCTCGTGGAGCGCGACCTCCAGGCGCGGCCCGTTGCCCGGGTAGAGGGTCACCAGCGCGTGCGTACGGTCGAACGCGGGGGTGCCGTCGTAGATGTAGACGAAGACCAGCAGCCGCTTGAACTCGTCCCGGTGGTCCATGTTGATGTAGATCGTCTCGCCCGACCCCGACCCGAAGCGGTCGTCGCCACTGAGCTGAACATACGGCGGCGAGTTGACGCTGCCCAGTATGTTCCCGAGCGGCTGCACTACGCCCTTGGAACCGTCCTGCAGCTCGTACATACAGGCGAGGTCGAGGTCGACGTTGACCATGGCGGGGCCCTGGGCCTGCACGACCTGCGGGGTGAACTTCCGCAGCGGGTGGCGCAGCCCGGCGCCGAACGAGGGGCGCTCGTTGAAGTCCGAGGTCCGCATGCGCCAGGACAGGTTGACCCGCAGGTTGCCGGTGACCGCACCCTGCTTGGTCAGCGAAAACGTGGGACGGCGCTTGGTCAGTTCGACCGCGCCGTTGGTGCCGCTGCCGTCGAATTGGCGCGCGGCGGCGCTCCCCCAATTCCCGAAGAGCTTCTCCCATATCGCCATTGCCGTAACCCCCACCCGTGCGAGCACACATGCCACGGGGCGGCCGCGAGGATGATCCTCGTGACCGCCCCGGTGAGAGCGTTCCTCAAATGTGCCGGGGTCACACCCCGGAGGAGACCTCGGCCTTCGCGCCGGGGCCGTCGCCGGAGCCGGCCTCCTTGCGGTTGCGGACCACGGAGGACCAGAACGACAGACCGATCAGGACGACACCGATCGTGCCGGTGACGACCTCGTTGATCTCGTGCTTGATGGAGACCAACAGGATGACGGCCAGCGCGCCGATCGCGTAGTGCGCGCCGTGCTCCAGGTACACGTAGTCGTCCAGGGTGCCCTTGCGGACGAGGAAGACCGTCAGCGACCGGATGTACATCGCGCCGATGCCGAGGCCCAGCGCCATGATGAAGATGTCGTTGGTGATGGCGAAGGCACCGATGACACCGTCGAAGGAGAACGAGGCGTCGATGACCTCAAGGTAGAGGAAGAGGAAGAACGCGGCCTTGCCGGCCAGGCCGACGACCGTGCCGTTGCCGCTCTTGGCGGGCGCCTTCCCGGCCTCCTCCTCGGCCTCTTCCTCCTCCTGCTCCAGGCGGTCCTCGAAGAAGCCGGAGACGCCGCCGACGATCAGGTACGTCACCAGGCCGCCGATGCCGGCCAGCAGCACCGTGGTGGCCTTGTCGACCGTGCCCTCGCCGTCGTGGACCGGGACGGCCGTGGCGAAGGTGGTGGCGACGACGAGCAGGACGACCAGGGCGACGACCGTGGAGAGCGTCTCCAGCTTGCCCAGCCGGGCCAGCGGCTTCTCCAGCCAGTCCAGCCACTTGATGTCCCGGTCCTCGAAGATGAAGTCCAGGAAGATCATCAGCAGGAACATGCCACCGAAGGCCGCGATGGCCGGGTGGGCGGCGGTGACCAGTTCCTCGTAGCGGTCCTTGTTGTTGATCGCGAGGTCGACGGCCTCGATCGGCCCGAGCTTCGCGGTGATCGCGACGATGACGACCGGGAAGACCAGCCGCATGCCGAAGACGGCGATGAGGATGCCGACCGTCAGGAAGATCTTCTGCCAGAAGGCGTTCATCTTCCGGAGGATTCCGGCGTTGATCACCGCGTTGTCGAACGAGAGCGAGATCTCCAGGACGGAGAGGATCGCGACGATCGCCAGCCCCTGCCACCCCCAGAGAACGCCGGCCAAGGCCAGGCCGGCCGCCGTGATGGCGAACGACCAACCAAAGGTTTTCAGGAGCACTGGCTACCCAATCCTTCGCTGTTCGGGATGACCGCGCGGACGCGGCTTTACGAAACGTTGACCCCGAAGTCTAGGGCGATGCCGCGCAGCCCCGACGCGTACCCCTGTCCGACCGCACGGAACTTCCATTCGCCCCCGTAGCGATAGACCTCTCCGAAGATCATCGCGGTTTCGCTGGAAGCGTCCTCGCTGAGGTCGTAGCGGGCGAGCTCGGTGCCGTCGGCCTGGTTGACCACCCGGATGTAGGCGTTGCTGACCTGGCCGAAGCTCTGACCGCGCACATCGGCCTCGTGAATGGAGACCGGAAAGACGATCTTGTCGCAGGCCGCCGGGACCTTGGTGAGGTCCACCAGGATGGATTCGTCGTCGCCGTCGCCCTCACCGGTGAGGTTGTCGCCCGTGTGTTCCACGGAGCCCTCGGGGCTGGTGAGGTTGTTGTAGAAGACGAAGTACTCGTCGCCCAGCACACGGCCCGCTGCACACAGCAGGGCGCTGGCGTCGAGGTCGAAGGGTGCTCCCGTGGTGGAGCGCGCGTCCCAGCCGAGGCCGACGGTGACGTTGGTGAGGTTCGGCGCGGCCTTGGAGAGGGAGACATTGCCCCCCTTGGCGAGCGTGACACCCATGATCTTGCATCCTCCCCGAGTCGATGTGGATCGCCCTGCGCGTCCGGCGCCGCACCCCGGGGAGGGGTGCGGCGCCGGAGCGCGGTGGTCGGCAGCCCGTGCCGGCCGTCAGACGTTGACGCCGAAGTCCTGCGCGATGCCGCGCAGGCCGGAGGCGTAGCCCTGGCCGATGGCCCGGAACTTCCACTCGGCGCCGTTGCGGTAGAGCTCGCCGAAGACCATGGCGGTCTCGGTCGAGGCGTCCTCGCTGAGGTCGTAGCGGGCGAGCTCGGTGCCGTCGGCCTGGTTCAGCACGCGGATGTAGGCGTTGCGGACCTGGCCGAAGCTCTGCTGGCGGGTCTCGGCCTCGTAGATGGAGACCGGGAAGACGATCTTGTGGACGTCCGCCGGGACGCCGGCCAGGTTGACCTTGATGACCTCGTCGTCGCCCTCGCCCTCACCGGTGAGGTTGTCGCCCTGGTGCTCGACGGAGCCGTCGGGGCTCTTGAGGTTGTTGAAGAAGACGAAGTTCTGGTCGTTGGCGACCTTCCCCTGGTCGTTCGTCAGCAGGGCGCTGGCGTCCAGGTCGAAGTCCGTACCGGTGGTGGTACGGGCGTCCCAGCCGAGACCGACGACGACCGCGGTCAGGTTCGGGGCCGCCTTGGTCAGCGAGACGTTGCCGCCCTTGCTGAGACTGACTCCCACGAGTCCTCCATTGGTTCGAGGGGCCAGGCGTATCCCGCGCCCCCGGTTGTGCGATGGCATCCGATCAACGTTTTGATCCTAGTGACCGGTTCCCACCGATTACAGGCTCTTGCGCCAAGGACGCACAGGTCGCTCGCCAGGGTTGCCCCGGGCGCCCCGGCAGTGCACTCAGAGCGCGGCGAGCGCCTTGGTGTACTCGTTCAGGTCACGCGCGTCGGGCAGGCCGTTGACGACCGTCCAGCGGACGATGCCCTCCTTGTCGATGATGAACGTGCCGCGCACCGCGCAGCCCTTCTCCTCGTCGAAGACACCGTACGCGCGGCTGACCTCGCCGTGCGGCCAGAAGTCGGAGAGCAGCGGGTACTCCAGGCCCTCCTGCTCGGCGAAGACGCGCAGGGAGAAGGGCGCGTCGTTGGAGACGGCCAGCAGCTGCACGTCGTCGTTGGCGAACTGCGGCAGCTCGTCGCGCAGGGCGCACAGCTCGCCGGTGCACACACCGGTGAAAGCGAAGGGGTAGAAGAGCAGGACGACGTTCTTCTCGCCCCGGAAGTCGGAGAGCCGGACGGTCTCGCCGTGCTGGGTCTTCAGCGCGAAGTCAGGGGCCTTGGTGCCGACGTCGATCGCCATGTTCGCATCCCTCTCTCGACGGCGCCGGCGCGAGGGGGTGCGCCGTGCGCCCCCCGGCACCGGCGCGGGTAGGCGGCCAGTGTGTCACTGCGCCCCCCGCACCACGCACCGCGCCCCCCGGCAGCGCTGCTGCAAGGGGGCGCGAGGGCGCGGAACCGGCCTCTGCCGGGTCCCGGCGGGGCCGTCAGCGCTTGGGGGCGACCAGGCGGGCGCCGGTCCAGTCCTTGGCCACGCTGATGCTCTTGGTCTGGCTCAGACCGGCGGTCTGGGCCGCCTCGCTGATGTCGCTCGGCTCGATGTAGCCGTCGCGGCCGGTCTTGGGGACCATCAGCCAGATGATCCCGCCGTCCTCAAGCAGACCGATGGCGTCCACCAGCGCGTCCGTCAGGTCGCCGTCCTCGTCACGGAACCACAGGACGACGGCGTCGGCCACGTCGTCGTAGTCCTCGTCGACGAGGTCCTGGCCGGTGATCTCCTCAATGGCCTCGCGGAGCTCCTGATCGACATCGTCGTCGTAGCCGATCTCCTGGACCACCTGTCCGGGCTGGAAACCCAGCCTCGCGGCAGGGTTGGTCCGCTCCTCCGCGTGGTCCGCGGTCGCGCTCACGGATTGCCTCCTGTCATCTTTCGAGAAATGCTCTTGTGCTCCTCGCGTACGCGAGGCATTGGGCGTAGTCCACACGTGCCGGACGGATCGCGCAAGTACCCGGCCATCCGGACCGCCGAAACGTTGACGGACGCGGACGTCTCATGGCAACTCCAACCATGAGGCAACAGGCCCGAGTGATTCACACCACAGCATTCTGCCGGGTTTGTGAAGTTACTCCGTGCGATTACGGGATTCGAGCCCGAACGGCCGTACGCGGAGGACCCTCAATGGGAGCGTAAGGTTGCGATTTGGCCGCCCCGGGCGACCAACCTTCGACGCTTCGTCTCATGAGTGGTGGTTACTGCTCAGTAGAGATGACGTTTCCGCCGCCGCGGTCCACGATGGGAGCCGGCGCGACATAAAGCAAGAGCAGTATTTGACCGCGTGCTGAGCACGACCCGAACAGCGAAGGAACAGCGTGGCTTCCGGATCCGATCGCAACCCGATCATCATTGGCGGCCTTCCCAGCCAGGTCCCGGACTTCGATCCCGAAGAGACCCAGGAATGGCTCGACTCGCTCGACGCAGCCGTCGATGAGCGAGGCCGGGAACGTGCCCGCTACCTCATGCTTCGCCTGATCGAGCGGGCGCGCGAGAAGCGCGTCGCCGTGCCCGAGATGCGCAGCACGGACTACGTCAACACCATCGCGACCAAGGACGAGCCGTTCTTCCCCGGCAACGAGGAGATCGAGCGCAAGGTCCTGAACGCGACCCGCTGGAACGCGGCCGTCATGGTCTCCCGCGCCCAGCGCCCGGGCATCGGCGTCGGCGGCCACATCGCCACCTTCGCCTCCTCGGCCTCGCTGTACGACGTGGGCTTCAACCACTTCTTCCGCGGCAAGGACGAGGGCGACGGCGGCGACCAGATCTTCTTCCAGGGCCACGCCTCGCCCGGCGTGTACGCCCGTGCGTTCCTGCTGGACCGACTGTCCGAGCAGCAGCTGGACGCCTTCCGCCAGGAGAAGTCGAAGGCCCCCTACGGCCTGTCGTCGTACCCCCACCCGCGCCTGATGCCGGACTTCTGGGAGTTCCCGACCGTCTCGATGGGCCTCGGCCCCCTCGGTGCGATCTACCAGGCCCGCATGAACCGCTACATGGAGGCGCGCGGCATCGCCGACACCTCCAAGTCCCACGTTTGGGCGTTCCTGGGCGACGGCGAGATGGACGAGCCCGAGTCGCTCGGCCAGCTGTCCCTGGCCGCTCGCGAGGGCCTGGACAACCTGACCTTCGTCGTCAACTGCAACCTGCAGCGCCTCGACGGCCCGGTCCGCGGCAACGGCAAGATCATGCAGGAGCTGGAGTCGCAGTTCCGCGGCGCCGGCTGGAACGTGATCAAGCTGGTGTGGGACCGCTCCTGGGACCCGCTGCTGGCCCAGGACCGCGACGGCATCCTGGTCAACAAGCTCAACAGCACCCCCGACGGCCAGTTCCAGACGTACGCCACCGAGACCGGTGCGTACATCCGTGAGCACTTCTTCGGCGACGACCACCGTCTCCGCAAGATGGTCGAGGGCATGACCGACGACCAGATCCTGCACCTGGGCCGTGGCGGTCACGACCACAAGAAGATCTTCGCGGCCTACGCGGCGGCCAAGGCCCACAAGGGCCAGCCGACCGTGATCCTCGCGCAGACGGTCAAGGGCTGGACGCTCGGCCCGAACTTCGAGGGCCGCAACGCGACCCACCAGATGAAGAAGCTCACGGTCGAGGACCTCAAGCGCTTCCGTGACCGTCTCCACATCCCGATCGCCGACAAGGAGCTGGAGTCCGGCCTGCCGCCGTACTACCACCCGGGTCGCGACTCGGAGGAGATCCAGTACATGCACGACCGGCGCAAGTCGCTGGGCGGCTACGTACCGAGCCGTGTGGACCGCTCCAAGCCGCTCGTCCTGCCGGGCGAGAAGGCTTACGCGCCCACCAAGAAGGGCTCCGGCCAGCAGTCGATCGCCACCACCATGGCCTTCGTCCGCCTGCTGAAGGACCTCATGCGGGACAAGGAGATCGGCAAGCGCTTCGTGCCGATCGCCCCCGACGAGTACCGCACCTTCGGCATGGACTCGCTGTTCCCGTCGGCGAAGATCTACAACCCGCTGGGCCAGCAGTACGAGGCCGTGGACCGCGAGCTGCTGCTCGCGTACAAGGAGTCCCCGACCGGTCAGATGCTGCACGACGGCATCTCCGAGGCGGGCTGCACCGCCTCGCTGATCGCCGCCGGCTCCGCCTACGCCACGCACGGCGAGCCGCTGATCCCGATCTACGTCTTCTACTCGATGTTCGGGTTCCAGCGCACCGGTGACCAGTTCTGGCAGATGGCCGACCAGCTGGCCCGCGGCTTCGTCCTCGGCGCCACGGCGGGTCGTACGACCCTGACCGGTGAGGGCCTGCAGCACGCCGACGGCCACTCGCACCTGCTGGCCTCGACCAACCCCGGCGTCGTCGCGTACGACCCGGCGTTCGGCTTCGAGATCGCGCACATCGTCCAGGACGGTCTGCGGCGTATGTACGGCGAGAATGCGGAAGACATCTTCTACTACCTCACCGTCTACAACGAGCCGATCCAGCACCCGGCCGAGCCGGAGAACGTGGACGCCGAGGGCATCCTCAAGGGTCTGTACCGCTTCAAGCAGGGCGAGGCGGGCGCCATCCCGGCGCAGATCCTGGCCTCCGGTGTGGCCGTGCCGTGGGCGATCGAGGCCCAGCGCATCCTCGCCGAGGAGTGGAACGTCAAGGCGGACGTCTGGTCGGCGACCTCCTGGAACGAGCTGCGCAACGACGCCATCGCGGTGGAGGAGCACAACCTCCTGCACCCGGAGGAGGAGCAGCGCGTCCCGTATGTGACGAGCAAGCTCGCCGGCGCCGAGGGCCCGAAGGTGGCCGTGTCCGACTGGATGCGTGCCGTTCCGGACCAGATCTCGCGCTGGGTGCCCGGCACGTACACGTCGCTGGGTGCGGACGGCTTCGGCTTCGCGGACACGCGTGGCGCGGCCCGTCGCTTCTTCCACATCGACGCGCAGTCGATCGTCCTGGCGGTGCTCACCGAGCTCGCCAAGGAGGGCAAGATCGACCGCTCGGCCCTGAAGCAGGCCATCGACCGCTACCAGCTCCTGGACGTGGCCGCGGCCGACCCGGGCGCCGCGGGCGGCGACGCGTAAGCGCTCGCGCTGACGGTCAGCAGTAGCAACGCCCGAGCCCCCGGCCGCAGAAGCGGCCGGGGGCTCGGGCGTTTCCGTGTCGGGGGGTACCACACCACCCGCAGACGTCAACGGCGGGCTACCGCTCCCACACCTTGTACGCCCGTACGACGTAGGGCGATTCCGGGGCCCACGTGCCCGACGGATACGTCGAGAACTCCCCCGTCTCCGCGCACGTCGCGCTCTGGTACGTCGTGACGGGACGCCCCGTCCGGTTGGCCAGCGAGGCGGCCGTCACACCCGCCGGCAGCGTCACACAGCTCTCGATGTCGATCCCCGCCAGCTCCGCGGTCCGCTGCTGCCCACGGAATCCGGTCTTCGGCCACAGGCACAGCTGCCCGGCCGCGCAGGGCCCCAGCCGCCGCGGGGCGTCCTGGGCGCTCGCCGCCGGCGCCCCCGCGCCCTCGGCGAGGGCCAGGGCGAAGGCCACGGCTCCGGCGAGGGCGATGGCACGGTTCATACGCATATGGGTTCCTCCCCCACTCGAATGGAGCGCCGAGTCTGGTGGGCGCTGATCGCCACTGCCAAGAGGGCCGGGTCGGCCATGCACTGATAGGGGAAGACGGACGG